>NZ_JBBOOV010000002.1:0-28837 GCF_038003285.1 Lysinibacillus sp. FSL L8-0312
TAAAGCCTAACGCAGATAGCGTTAGGCTTTAATATATGTTCTAAACAGCTCCGAATAATTTTAATAGATTAATAATAATAATGCCGATAACACCGAAATCTGAATCGCCAAAGGTTGTGCCTTCATAGCCGATGTCGCCCATAAAGATTAGGAGTATGGCTGGAATAAAGCTAATTAATAGACCATTAGCAAAGGCCCCAGACATGGCACCGATTCTGCCGCCTGTAGCATTGCCAAAGACGCCAGCTGCAGCTCCCGTGAAGAAATGGGGAACGAGGCCAGGAACAATCACTTTTAAACCAATGAAGGGGAGGATAAACATAGAGACAAGTCCTGCTAAAAAACTAAAGATGAAACCAATGATGACAGCGTTTGGTGCAAAGGGGAAAATAGTTGGGCAATCTAGTGCTGGTTTTGTGTTTGGGACAAGCTTATCAGCAATGCCTTTAAAGGCTGGAATAATTTCAGCAATTAACATACGGACACCCGCCAAAATAATATAGACACCTGCAGCGAATGTGATCGCTTGCATAATAGCGAAAATAATAAAATTAGAGCCAGCTGATAATTGTGCCTCAATATAGGAGGGGCCTGCGAAAAGGGCAACAATGACAAAGAATACGCTCATTGTTAAAGAAATAGCGACAGAGGTATCTCGTAAAAAGCCTAATGATTTTGGAACCTGTATGTCCTCAGTTGATTTCGTTTTATTACCAAAGAGCTTACCAATCTTTGCAGAAATATAGTAGCCAACACTGCCGAAGTGACCTACAGCAAAATCATCACTACCTGTTATTTGCCGAACAGTGGGTTGTAAAATGGCAGGGAACACTACCATACAAAGACCAAGAATGATAGACCCTACGATAATAAGAGGTGTACCACTCATTCCACCAACTGACAATGAAGCCGCGATTAAACAAGCCATAAATAATGTATGATGCCCAGTTAAAAAGATATACTTTAATGGCGTAAATCGCGCAAATAATAGATTCATTATCATACCAAATACCATTATCAATGCTGTAGCTGTACCAAAATTAGTCTGAGCAGCTGCCACGATGGCCTCGTTGTTGGGAATGACTCCCTGTACTTGAAAGGCATGATCAAACATTTTACTAAAATGGTCTAACGAGCCAATCAAGACAGTGGCACCAGCACCAAGAATGACAAAGCCCATAATTGTTTTGAATGTACCTGAAAGAACAGTGGAGCTAGATTTTTTTTGAATGAGTAAACCAATAAAAGCGAATAGGCCGACTAGTATAGCTGGTGTTCCTAAAATGTCATGCATGATAACATCCAACATATCAACACCTCATCCTATCCAAATTTTCCGTACTTAAAGCAAAGGTTCTAGTTTTCCTTTTATTTCCACAATACTCATCATATTGACGATGCTCACAATGGTTCCATTGTCTTTCGCTAATTCATTCACAATGTCTGCTGCCCCTAAATAAATATCTGCTTTCTCCGCCTTTGCAGATGCTAAGTCTGTATGGGTTACCTCAGCATTTTTACCCAATGCCTCTAATGCCTTTTTTACATTCCATTCTAAAATCAAGCTACTACCTAAACCATTTCCACACACGACTAAAATTTTCATTCTGGTGACTCCTTTGTCGTATATTGTTTGATTTTTTCACAAATCATGTCTGCATGCTGACAGGCAATCAGGCCTTCAATCTGGTCAGGGTCTTGTAATACTGCTGCCAAATCAGCTAACGCCTGTAGATGTGACGTATTGTCGATGGCAGCTAACACAATTAGTAAGTAAACAGGCTGATTAGGGTTAAAAAAAACAGGCTGTTGTAACCGGAGCAAACTCATGGCAAGCTCATGAACACCATCAGATGGCCGTGCATGGGGAATGGCCACTTTTGGTGTAATGACGATGTAGGAGCCATATTGCTCAATAGATTGAATCATGGCTTCGACATAGCGTTGCTCAATTTTATTTTGCTGTACTAATGGTCTTGCAGCTAAATGAATCGCTTCTTGCCACGAATGGACAAAGTTTGCAAGCTGTATACAATCCTTTGTCAGAAGCCTAGTTAGCAAGGACAACCCTCCTTTCTTAAAAATATGCTCCCATTCCATGTTATTACGACTACCTGTGGAATTATGTCATAACAGGGGACATTTTTAATTGCTTTGCTACATCGTAAACCGACGTTTTGACAAATTCATCAAGGGTATGATCTAGATAGAAAAGCCATGTTTGTTTCAAAGATCAGCATTTTTATGGTGCTCACAGAATCCAGCTCAATCGTATAAGTAGAAGGCTGGAAAGAGTCCATCCACTTCTCAATGAAGTGATTAGTGGAGCTAGAAGAGGTATGCAATAAAAGCTTATTTTTAAGAATATCTTCTTTGGTGCTGTCCTATTTAGTCGCTAGTTTGTGTGAAGGGCTAAATGCCAAAACAAGTGCATCTTCCCCAATTGTTTCGTAATGCAGGAAGGGCTTTTCCTGTTGGGTCTCCATGATAAGCCTGAAATCTAATTCTTGAAGTGCTACTTTTTTTCAATTTCAGGTGCTGTTTTTACGTCTAATGAAATGCGGATATCTGGTAAGCTGTTGAAACTTGATGAATTAAATTTGGCATAAAAATATGAGCAGGTAAGCCACTTGCCCCAAAACGTAATGTCCCGATATGCCCTGCTAAAAGATTTTCTATAAAACGATTCATATCCTTTTGAAGTTGAACGATTTGACGAGTGTAGTGATATACGCCTTCTCCTGCCAACGAAAGGTGTTTTGATTTTATTTGTCCCTTCAGTATGAAGACAGCTATATCGAGAAGAGATCTATTTTTATGTTACTATTTTTGAATAGTGAAGAGTGATTTTATGGTAATTAAGAGGAGGATATAATATGGTGCAAACAGTTATTTTAGAAGGATTTGAAAATCGTCAACTTATTACGACACAATCAAAAGTAGAGCCATATAATATGTATATTATGAGTAGAGATATAAGTGAAAGTTGGAGCTATTTAACTGGTTATTATGAAGGTATTGTTCGCTATAATTATCAACTTAATCAAGTTGATCAATTGCTAATTCCGAATGGATTTCAGTTATCAAGTAATTCTTTTTATAATGAATATTTTTATTGCAGCAGATTGATGTGGGAAGGAAAAACTGCAAATTTAATATTAAACCAAATTGATTGCAAAAACCTAATTTTAAAAGATTCAATAACATTAAAAATAGAGGATAATAGTTCCAATCCTGAGAATTCTTCTTTATCTGAAACAGAGCTGTATGGCTTGGGAGAAAGATATTTAGTTGTATGTGTACCACAGATAGAATCGCAAAAATTTACTAGGCACTCAAATTGTATTCTCGTAGATTTTTTAGAAAATAAGTATTACTCAATACCTGAAAAAATAGGACAGGATGATACCTTTTTAAATGTTAATAACATAAAAGTAATTGATAAAAAAAATAAAAAATTCGTTTATTTTACAACTGGCTCATTATCCTACAGTAATAAAAAAAATGCATGGAATCATAGGGAAAAGGAAAATTCAAATTTTACTGAGAGCATTGTAATCATTGACTATAATTTATTTATAGAACAAATAAAAAATGATTTGCCAATTTCAGAGACTTGTATAGTAGATCAATGTGATAATAGTGAAAGCTTTGTATTGGAAAATAATAAAAACGAATGTGTTTATTGGTATAAACATAATCTTAGAGATGAAACATATATTTTGAAAATGTTTAATCCATTCAGTGAAAATTATCTAGAAAGAATTATTGATGGGAAGTATGATGTCATCTATTTCTTTAATGATGATTTATATGGAGTAAAAGAAAGCGAACATACACAAGTATTATATGATGCCAGTAATAATAAGGAGTTATATACAGTAGGAAATTCAAGTTATTTCTATTATGGAAACAAAGAATGGATTGTTTTCTTTGAAAATCCAACTAATAGTTTTAATATGAAATGGATTGTTTATGATTTAATTCATAACAAAGAAGTTGCTTCAATGGAAAGCCCTCATCCAACAGTAGATTATATTAAAGAAAATAATACGATTATATTTATAAAATAATTGCCTCTCCTCTTTTTGCTTGGGGTATGGTAGCAGGGAGTACGAAGGGAGCCTATCATACTTTTGTCTCTTACGATACGGTTGATGCGAGTGTTGCCCAAAAATTGATTCTCGAAAATTCGGTAAAGAAATTGTAAATTGGCATTCAGAAGCATGGTATAAAAATACGTTAGCTCAGGTAGTAGAATATGGATTTGCTAATGCCATAACTTATAAAGAAGCTTTCTAGAGCAAGAAGCGTACAAAGGAGACATTATGGTGGAGCTTTCTACAAAAGCAGATAATGCTAACCAAGCGGCTGTTATCGAAAAGCAATGGTATGAGCAGCTATTATCTGCAGGCTACTTAAGTATAGATCAGCGTGGAAAAACCGCATTTGTCATGAATAAATAAGTAAGAACATAATAAATTCGCAGCATTTTGAAACAATGAGAAAGATTTTGTATGCTCATTGATAGAAATGAGGCGAATTTTTCTTTTGTGAATTGAGATATTAAAAAAGTAGGTCTATGTTGTTCTAACTTTGATATTTTCGCTTACACTTACTATAGGACGAACTTTGGATGATATGAGGGGGAATTAACATAGCGAAGAAAATGGGCATTGTTACGCTACTATTATTCGGTGTTTACGTGCTTTGTATGTACTGGTATATATTCCATAGCGGCGGAGGAAAAATACCTAGCGCCTTACAAGGAACGGTGGCAGATCCAGTAATGTTTATGTCTGGTAAGGAGCTTTTTTTAAGTGGTGAATATTCAAAAATACGGAATTTTTTATTCTTTGTAGCGACTCCTTTGGAATGGCTTATTTACTTTTTGATTTTATTATTGGGCATCTCCCGTTATTTTGAAAAAGTGACGACCTCCCAAACGAAGTGGAAGCTATTGCAAAGTGCAGGCTACCTATTCCTGCTATCCCTATTGCTCTATATTGTTTTATTCCCGCTTGATTATTATCGCTATTACCTCAGCAAAAGCTATGGCATCAGTACGCAAGCATTTGCGTCTTGGATGAAAGATGGTGTTATTGATTTTTGGGTGAACTTTGGGATGAGCTTCATCATTGTGACGGTTATTTATTGGCTCATTAAAAAGAGCGAGAAAAGGTGGTGGCTTTACGCTTGGCTATTAACCATCCCTTTTACAATCTTTGTGATGTTCATCCAGCCAGTTGTCATTGATCCTTTGTACAATGATTTTTATCCGTTAAAAAATAAAGAGCTGGAAACGAAGATACTCTCAATTGCTGAGCAGGCGAATATACCAGCAGAGCATGTTTATGAGGTCAATATGGCACAAAAGACCAACTCCTTAAATGCTTATGTGACAGGGATTGGTAGCAATTCGAGAATTGTACTGTGGGATACCACATTAAATAGACTGACGGACAATGAAATTTTATTTATCATGGCACATGAGATGGGCCATTATGTAGAAAAGCATATTTATTTTGGCATTGCAGGTTATTTATTGCTTACGTTGGTGGGGTTATGGTTTACAGCGAAGGTTATGCGACGTTTGGTTGGACGCTATGGACAGGTACTGAACATCAATAAAGTTGGCAGCATTAGCTCATATCCATTATTTTTGCTCATTACCTCTATATTGTTATTTGCCTCTAATCCAGTGTCGAACTTCATCTCAAGATATCAGGAGACAAGAGCAGATCAGTATGCAATTAACCTCATGAATGATCGTGAAGCGGCCGTAACAGCTTTTCAAAAACTAACGATTTCAGGATTAAGTGAGGTCAACCCTCCGCTTCTTGTTAAATGGTTCCGCTATACACATCCGCCGATGCTAGAGCGTATTTATAAGGTGGCCGATACAGGTGATCACAAACAGACTGCCCCTTTAAAGGAAGAACAGAAGAAAAATTAGGAATATAGGTTTTTCATCAGCAGAAATTGGGTAATCTATGAGAAAGATATATCAAAATTTGGTCGTTGATTGATAGGGGATATCATTATGCGTAATGTGATTATAATTACTCTTTCTTCCATTTTAGTGGCCTTTGCCTATAATTATTTATTAATTCCCCATGAAATCTTGAGTGGTGGATTGAGTGGTATCGCCATCATGCTTGGCATTATTACCCCTTGGAATACAGGGGTATTAAATTTACTGCTTAATTTGCCTTTACTGATTTTAGGTGTGATGAAGCTTGGTAAGCGATTTATCAGCTATACGATTCTTTCTGTAGCCGTTTTGTCCGTGAGTTTATATGTTATTCCAATTCACAAGGCAACACAAGATCCTATCCTTGCATCCCTATTTGGAGGAGTTATTGTAGGCTTTGCGATGGGTATGATTTTTCGTGCAGCAGGCTCCTCTGGGGGCTTTGATATTATTGCCATGCTACTAAGTCGTAAACGAGATTTTCCACTCGGTACATTAATTGCTGCTATGAATGGTGTTGTAGTGGCAGCTTCTGGCTTTGTCTTTAGCTGGGACGCGGCATTATTAACGCTTGTTTCCATTTATGCAACAGGAAAAGTGGTAGATACGATTCATACAAGCCATATTAAATTAACGTTGATGATTATTACGAGTAAAGGGGAAGAAGTCAAGCAGCAGCTGTTGCAAAAACTTCATCGTGGTGTAACGATTATCGATGCGAAGGGAGCCTACTCTGGTGAAGGACGAAAAGTGTTAATCACTGTCATTACGCGTTATCAACTCGCGGATGTAAAAAGTACGATTAAGGAAACCGATCCAAAGTCGTTTGTGAATATCCTACAGACAACAGAGGTTATGGGCATGTTTGATCGAAGTACGAACTAAATAAGGCTAGTCCCTACACACGTTTTAGGTTATACTAACCATAATCGAACGTGTGTTTTATTTTGTGTCGAAAGGGGAAGAAATAGATGGAAAAAGAAATGATTCATGCTCATTGTCTACAACTACAGGGAACGATTTATGACTATAAGGAGGAATGGCAAGCAGACCGCTATCATATTGGTGGGAAAATGTATGCCATGATTGGGGGAAATGCTACAGGTAAGCCTGTATTAACGTTAAAATGCGAGCCTGCACGAGCAGAGGAATTACGAGAATCCTTTGTCAGTATTATACCTGGCTACTATATGAATAAAACGCATTGGAACTCCATTTATATGGGTGCTGAAGATGTCCCGATGGATTTGGTAGAGAAGCTTATCCAACATTCGTATGAGCTTGTTTTCAGTAAATTAACGAAAAAAGTACAGCAAGAAATTCAGTTGTTAGAAGTGACAAAATAAACAAAGAAAGTTAAACTGTCTCAATCCAACTGAAAATGCTATAGGGTGGAGAAAATAGATGAGAAAATTCTTGTTATTAGCAATAGTCACTTTGAGCGCTTTATTATTGTTAGGAGGCTATCGTTTAACTGCATTAAGCGCTGCAAAAGCCAATTTTTTTATGACACCTGAGTATAAGATTGTTGAAAAGATTCAAGAAGGACACGATATTTTTTATTTGTTTAAGCGTGATAAAAAAGAAATCTATCAAACTGTTTTGGTACAAAAAAACGTATTTCTATATAAAAGGGTTTATGCTACAGGTATCTCCTCCACGAATGATTCCTTAGAGACAATAGGAGGCATGAGCTATCGTTTGAATCATGAAGGAACTTTGTTTGTTGTATTATCTCATGATGAAAATGTTTCCTATATAACAATTAACTCAAAGCAAGGAATTATCAAAAAATCCATTGAACATAGTAAACTAGTTTCGTTTTATATACCTTATGCGCAGCAAATTGATTTATTAGAAGCTGTTGCTTATGATAAGCACGATCGCCCAATCTATTATTATGGCTATGATGATGCTGATAATTTAAGATGGAATCGTGTGGATGAATAAAAAATAGCTGAGGGAACTGTTAAATTTTCATTTGCTTGATCCCACAGCTATCTATTGGATAAATCCTAAGAATTATACCCACGCTCACCATAAGGATTTAGCGTGTCGAGCCATTTTTGCTCTAGCTTTTCGAGCTCTTTTTTGGCATCGAAATAGCCATCTTCTTTTTTCTTTAAATATTCAACGATTTTCACCTCAAAAGCATCTTGACCAAATGAATTGTAATCTGCTTGAAGCTCCTTATTCGTATGTGTATTCGTTTTGAGCATAAACTGAAAACCATTTAAACGTTTTAAATTATTAAAGCTCCCCACAAACACTTTCCCAGTTTCTGTATTAGTCATCGTAAAAACGCCCGCTTCAATTTTCATGTCCTTATACATCTCTTTTAACTCTTTTTTATGATCCATTTCAAAAACCTGCCTTCTTATTTTTTAACCCAGTAAGCGCTACCGTCAGCTTTGCGGTCCAGAAAACCGTATTCAATTAAGTAGCGACGTATATGAACGTAGTCTTCATACATCGGTTTGATGATTTCATTTAATTCTTTTTCTGTATATTGTTTTTCTTTGTCAAAAAGCATTGTGATGGCACGAAGTACTATAATTTTTTGTTTTTCACGCTTAGGAAAACGAACTAGCTCCTTGCCAACACCATGTGGAAATAATTTCGCCAATAATTGCTGTTCTTCTGAGAGAGTGACATTATAGCGATCGTCAACCATTGTAGCTGTTTTATGAATAGACACAAATGGTTCCTCCTTTCGATCTTGTTCCTTCAATAATTCCATCATGACCAACAATGTTTTGGCTTGGCGTTCCTTTTCCTTTAAAGCAAAACGATGATGGCGAATGGTCGTGGCACTACCAATCTCTAATTCCTCTTTTATTTCCTGATCTGATCTACCTTCATAAAATAAGCGTAAAATATGGCTTTGATGTTCTGTTAAGCCTGTCATTTTTTTATTGAGACCGTTTAAATAATGAAAAACAGATTGATGTGTCATTGTCATATGCTGCTGCATCATTTTTTCGGCTTCGTACAATAAGCCTTCATAAGGATAAATGATTCCTTTCTCTACTTTTTCACCGCACAGAAGGCAGGTGAAATGTGTTCCCTCATTGGTATAACCCTTTTTGAGGTCATCGATAGGAGCTTGCCAAAATAGTTCATTTACATCCATAGGGGAATCCTCCGTAAATACAAACAATATTTATTTTTGTTTATTAATTTATATTTAAAATAACAAATTGTTTGTTTAAATGCAATAAAAAACACATCGTTTCCTAAACGATGTGTAAATCTGTTAGCTAAAATTTATTTATATTTTCTTTTAAATAACATCATAGATGCTAGCGCAAGTATGACGATTGTACAAACGATAATGATGAGGCTAGTCGAAGTACTGAGTATTTTTCCATGAAGCTCGTAGACAATGCCATAATTGATTTTATAGTCTTCCACATAGGAAGCAGGCACACCTTCAAAAACATCGCCAATAGAGCTATCCATAAATGCATTGCGTAACAGTAATGTTGTATGACTAATGGGGAAATACATGATTAAATTTTGAGCAAAGCCTGGTAGAGCACCAAGAGGTACATAGACACCACATAAAAAGCCGAGTACTGTCCCGACGATTGTGCCGAGTGTTGAAAAAGCATTTTGCGTGGACACAAATAATGACAGAAATAAATTAAAGACACTCGCTAGCAGGACAGATAAAAACAAAATGCCGAGTACATGAACAAAATCCCCAAAGCTTAGGAGCTTACCACCTGTTGCTACAAGAAAGATTTCACAGCCGATGAGTGCGATAAAGGAAAAAATACTGCCGATGAAAAACGCATTGATGACATAGCTTAGCTGAATCGTTGAACGGGAAAGGGGAGCTGTTAAAAAATCTGCTTGTGCTTTTGACTCCTGATCCTTAACGGCAATGCCATATGCACCGAGTGTAGTAGAAACAGCAATCATGGACAGTAATCCTGCTACAAGCCATTCATTGACCATCGTCATTAATTCTGGTGTTGCTTCTGTTAGTCGTTCAATGGCATCTACCTGCATTTTTTGGAGAAAGACAGCGTACAGCACAATGACAATAATGACTGACAGTAGGGAGAAGAATACCTGCGTTTTATCTCTTCTAAATACTTTATTATTCCGCTGAACTAGACTAATTAATGCTTCCACTACGCGATCTCCTCCTCTGCCATAATATGAAGAAAGACATCATCCATCGATCCTTTAATGACCTCAAAGGAAGCAATGAGTTTCTCTGCTTGTTTTAATAGGGTCAGCGCATGTAGAGTAGAGGATAAACGAATAGTATATATCCCTTGTTTCTCTGTATAAGAGAGCGCATTTTCCTCTAGCCACCTTACACCTTTCAATGGATTGTGAAAAACGAGAGCCATTGAATCATAGGCATATTTTGTTTTCAGCGCATCGGGTGTACCCTGCGCGACAATTGTCCCTTGCTTTAAGACAAGGACTTGATGGGCTACTGCTGCTTCCTCCATATAATGAGTTGTTAAAAAAACGGTCATATTAGTTTCCTGTTGAAGCTGCTTGATAGCCTGCCAAACGAATTGTCGTGTTTGTGGATCTAAACCCGTTGTAGGCTCATCTAGAAATAAAACACTAGGGCGATGAATAAGTGCACGAGCGATATCTGCTCGTCTTTTTTGTCCACCAGATAATGTTCCGTATTTTTGCTTTTCAATATCATCTAAATGCAAATAGGTGGAGACAAATTGATAATTTTCTGTGAGCTGTGTTTTTGATAAACCATATGTTTGACCACGATGCAGGATATTTTCGCGCACAGTTAATCGTTCATCTAATATACTTTGCTGGAAAACGACACCGATGGATTTGCGAATATCCCCATTATCATTGCTTGCGTCAAGAGTGAAACCATTAATGGTTACTTGACCGCTTGATTTTTTTAATAATGTACAAAGTATTTCAATGGTAGTAGATTTACCAGCACCATTTGCCCCTAAAAAAGCAAATAGAGTGCCTTGTTCAACTGTAAAAGAAATGCCTTTGACAGCTTGCTGTTCGCCATAGTGTTTACATAAATTCTCAACTTCTATTGCAATGGTCATCTTTGTTAATCCTTTCTTTTTTGAATTTCTCGATTCATTTTTTCAATATCCCTTATTTGAAAAACATATATAATACACCAAACAATGGAATAAATGATGGCTTCCGATAGTAACACATATTTCACACCTGAATGCTCAAACCAATTCCCGAAGTAGCCTGCCGTTAATACACATGCTGTGACAGCGATTAAATGTAAAAGTAGCTGAATCGTAAAAGGTATTGGCTCGATATCAAAAATGGCGGAAAATAGTCCAATCGCAATACCAAGAAGGGTAGCAATGATAATCTCCTCCAGTAATTCTGCTCCTGACATAACCGCATTGTTTGAAAGGACGCTTAATGTGACTAAGATGTAAGAAGAGCTAAGGGAAATGAGTAGTCCAATAATCATCATGCGTAAATACTTCATGCTATAGATCCCTCCCAATACCTAAATGTCGCTTTAATTCTTTTAAGTATTTTCGACTGACATGAATGGCTACTTCATTTTCGAGTAATAGTTGTGTAGTGCCAATTTTGCCCATTTGAATAGAGGCGATTTTATGGATATTGACAAGTGTAGATTTGCTCACGCGTACAAAATCTTTGGCTAGCTGTGCCTCTAGCTCATATAATTTTCGCTTTGACTCAAACTCTTGCTCATCCGTTTGCAAAAATACTTTGGCACCCTCCGCGTAAATGGAATAAATATCAGAAATTTTTAATAGATGAATTTCTTGTTGGAAATACCCGTCTAGCATCGTCGTTTGGGATGCTTGAAGCTGCTTCATCAATCTTTCAATTTGCTCATTATATTCCTTGGCATGAATATGAACCTCTGTTTCTTCAAGTTCATGATTGATGGTTAAATGAATTTTCATAGGAGGCCTCCTTTTAAAACACTGAATCAGGTATTACTAATGTAGCATAGAAAATTTTAACAAGGATAAAATCTTCGATAAGAGGTTTTATTTTATAGATAACGGGTTCTTTTTAAGCGATACAGTTCACAAGTCGGCCCGGTAGAAAAAAAGATGCTTAAACGTCATAATAGGCTTATCGAGTTGAAGGGGTTGCTACCATGTTTGTTTTTGATAAGCATATGTTCATCACATTATGCATTGGTTTAATAGGTGCTGTGATTTTTCAATTTTTACATATACCGATGCCTTGGTTGCTAGGTGCGATTACAGCGGTGCTCATCGTGCAGCTGTCAACCAACGTACAATTGAAATGGCATCATTCTTTTCGTAATATTGGTTTAATCGTAGCGGGGTACTCCATTGGTTATGCTTTTACACCAGAGGCTGTTCAGGATATTAAGCTTTTTTTAGGGAGCATGGTCATTTTAAATATATTATTTATTTTGCTATTTTTCGCTGTTAGTTTTCTTGTAGCAAAGCGCACCGATTTGGATTTTGCGACTGCCTTGACGTGCTGTGTCCCTGGTGGCATGTCACAGGTTGTGGCATTTGCTGAAGAACAAGAGGAGATGGATATGGTAGTTATTACGTTCTTTCAAATCCTTCGTGTCCTTTTAATCGTCGGCTTTGTTCCTTTAATGGTAGCAGGCGCTGGTAGTAGCAGTTCTATGATTGATGGAATGTATACATGGAATCTTGTTGGTATACTTGTGGTATGTGGTGTAGCAGGTTGGCTAGCTCAAAAGTTAAAAATTCCAACAGGCTATATGCTTGGACCAGTGTTTTTACTAATGGGTATTAATATGGCAGGGGTAGAGGTACCCAAGCTACCATTATCATTACTGCATATTGCTCAACTCATGCTAGGAATTTATATCGGCTTATTGTTGAAAAAAGAGGATCTCCATTTATCGAAGAAGCATATTTTTTATGCATTTGTCTCAGCAGGTATTTTTATCGGAGCAGCTTATGGTCTAACATTTGTGATGACAGTGTTGTACAGTCTCGACTTTAGGACAGGCTTTTTAAGCATTGTACCTGGGGGACTTGATCAAATGGGAATTATCGCCGCTTCTGTACATGCAAACGTGGCAATCGTGACGGCTTTTCAGCTATTCCGTGTACTAGTGGTCTCGATCTTCCTTGTGCCCGTGGTAAAAATGTTTGTGAAAAAAGTGAAAACATGAGGGGATAGTAGTACACTAAACCCTCATGTTTTTCTTTTATTTAATATTTAAATTGATGAATCAAATCCTGTAATGTTTCAGCGTTTCTCGTTAGCTGTGACGCAGCATCATTAATATCATCCATTGATAATAGATTGGTGTCCGCAATCTGAGTAACGACTTTTGATTGCTCACGAGCATCTATGGCAATTTCGGCCATAATTTGTGTGGAAGCATTGGCTTGTTCAATTCTTGCATATAACTCCTCTGCAATTCCTGAAACCTCTTGAATCTTATTCGTTACAAGCGACACTTTGGTTGTAATTTCTTCAAAGGCTTTACTTGTCGTGTAAACCACCTCGGCACTTGTTGTGGCTTCTTGCTTACTTTGCTGCATGTGCACACGGGCTTCCTTAGAAAGCTGTTGCATAGTATGGATTGTGTCTGTAATTTCTGCTGCAGAAGTTTTGGATTGTTCCGCAAGTTTACGAACCTCCTCTGCAACGACAGCAAAGCCTTTGCCATGTTCACCAGCGCGTGCTGCTTCAATGGATGCATTGAGTGCTAGTAAATTCGTTTGCTCAGCAATCGCATGAATGACTTCCACAATTTCATCAATTTTATTAGCGTGTGTATCAAGGGCTGCAATGGAATTAGCACTTTCTTGAACAGCCTCTGACATCCTGCGCATTTGAAGCTGCATATCTTGTGCCGCTTCTTCTCCATGTTTAGCTGTATCCCAAGCATCGGATGCATAGGAGGATACTTCACCATTTGTTTCCGTAACGAGCTGAATCCCTCCAGCAATATCTTGCATTGCTTCAGCATTCTCATGAGCACTATGCTTTTGTGTACTCGCACCACTCGCTAATTCTTGCATATTAGCTGTTAATTTTTCTGTCGTTGCCGTAGTTGATCCCGCAGTGGCAGACAATTCCAAAGAGGATGCGGATACCTGATTGGCCGTTTCATCTACTTGTTGCATCATGCTTCGTAAGGTGGTAAGCATGGCATTAAAGGATTTTGCGACTTGGCCAATTTCATCTTGCGAGTTCACCACAATTTGCTGAGTTAAATCGCCTTTCCCAGCTGAAATTGTTTCTAGCTGGTGATTTAATTGTTTCAAAGGTTTGACAATACCTCGTACGAAGAGCATGCCCGCAAGCACAGCAATGATAGCAGAAATCACAGCTATAATGCCCGTTTTTAGCAACATTTTTTGAGCTACTACATCAATGTCAGAAGAAGGTACGCCAGCGAAAATCATGCCAATAATTTCTCCATTTTTAGTTTTTATGGGTTTATATTTTGTAAAGTAGGGTTTGCCCACAACTTCAGCTGTACCAGAATATATTTTCCCTGTTGTTAAAACTGTGTCCGCTACTTTTGGATCGACAGTTGTGCCAATAGCACGTTGACCGTCAATGACAATATTTGTGTTAATACGTGTTTCTCCAGAAAAAATCGTAATCGCAGCCTGTGATAATTCTCCTAATGTATCAATAAGTGCTGTTTCCTTTGCGATGTTGACGTTTCCTTTGTACAGTTCCCCGTTTTTTATTTGCCAATCACCTGGGTGTGTTTGATCAAGATTATGTATACTTACATCTAAAATTTGATTGAGCCTTGTTTGGTACTCATTTTCTAAAGTTTTTTTCATTTCGCTTGTATTCATGAGACCGATGGCAATTAGCACAAACCCAATGATAACTACAATTAATAAGCTCATTTTACTTTGCATTCCTAGCTTTTTCATTAAATGTCCCTCCACATTTTTAGCTACATCATAAAACATGCATGAAAAACCATTACCAATAACCTAAATATTGAAATTAATTGGTAAATAATTTCTATTTTATATTAGTATATAACTAGAATGTCTATTTGTATATTTATAAAATTTAATGATTAGTGAATTTTTTCCTTTCCAAATAATCTGACTAATGTTATGATACCTATAACTATTATGAACGGAGGTGAAAAGGAATGAATAAAAACGCTACGAAAACATGTGTAAAAGTGGATACAGCTATGTATTTTGCACGTGTGATTACTTTCGATTTTGCGAACAACGGGATAGGTCTGTCCATTTTTAAGCAAAATCAAATAACAAACGTAGCGAATTAACCATTCTTTTTCACACATTTATATGAGAAGAAGACTGCTTGTTAAGGAGCAGTCTTTTTTGTGTTCTAAAGATGTTTTCGCACGTTTCATTGGAGGAAAAAACGATGCAAATGAAAGCTGAACAACTACAAAAAATTATGGGTGGCAATATAGTATTCGAAAATTTACAGCTAGAGGTAAATAGTGGCGAGCATGTGGCGATTGTCGGTGTGAACGGCAGTGGTAAAACGACTCTCCTACAGCTACTTGCAGGTGTAGAAATACCTGAAAAGGGGCGAATTATTAAAAGTAAGGAAGCGACGATTGGCTATTTACATCAAATTCCCCACTATCCACAACATGCTGTGAAAGAAGTGCTGGAGGAGGCATTTTCGGATATTTATGCAATGAAAGCAAGAATGACAGCACTTGAGCAAGAAATGCAGTCAACGGTAACGGATAAAATATTATTGCAATACGGGCGAGTGCAGGAGCAGTTTATGTTGCTGGGGGGCTATGAAGTAGACACCCAGTTAGCCATGATCGCAAATGGACTAGGTATTACGGATATGCTAGAACAACCGTTTAACAGTTTAAGTGGCGGAGAAAAAACAAAGGTAATGCTTGGGCAAATTTTATTGAAAAAGCCTTCTATTTTGTTATTAGATGAACCAACGAACCATCTTGATATGCAGGCAATTGAGTGGCTTGAAAACTATGTACGAAACTTTGAGGGCATTGTCATTGTCGTCTCTCATGACCGGCATTTTATGAATCAAGTAGCGCAAAAGATTATCGAAATTGAGGATGGAGAGGCTTTTACGTATAACGGCGATTATGATGCTTTTATAGCACAAAAAGAAGCAAAGGTTGAACAACAGTTTGCAAATTATGAAGAGCAACAAAAGAAAATTAAAAAAATGCAAGAAACGATTAAACGTTTAAAGCAGTGGGCGAATGAAGCGAACCCGCCAAATGCGTCTATGCATAGACGTGCTAAGAGTATGGAAAAAGCACTGGCACGTATCGAGCGAGTAAAGAAGCCAATCACCAAAAAGAAAATGAATTTAGCGCTAACAATGGCTGAGCGTAGTGGCAAAGAGGTAGTGCTATTAGAAGGGGTTCATCATGGATATGATAAACCTTTATTGAAGGACAGCAACCTCGCTGTTTATTTTGGGGAAAGGTTGGCGATTGTTGGGAACAACGGTAGTGGAAAGTCAACGTTATTAAAAATGATGCTAGGGGAAATCGTTCCGAAGCGTGGAATCTGTTATGTTGGTAGCAATGTGAAATTTGGCTATCTCTCACAGCAATTTGAACATCAAAATCCTTCTATCCGATTAATTGATGCCTTTCGTGAAAATGTTGCAGTGTCAGAGGCTGAAGCCCGGCATATTCTCGCACGATTTTTATTCTATGGCTATGATGTCTTTAAAAAAGTGAAGGACTTAAGTGGTGGAGAAAAAATGCGTCTACGTTTGGCACAACTAATGCATGAGGATATTAATGTACTAATCCTAGATGAACCGACCAACCATTTAGATATTGAAGCAAGAGAAGTTTTGGAAGAGACACTAGAATCCTTTGAAGGCACAATCATCGGTGTGTCCCATGACCGCTATTTCTTACAGAAAATTTTCGCGAAAACAGCATGGATAGATAATCAAACAATTCAGGTTTTTGAGGGAGATTATGAGTGGGCTAAACAAAAAAGACAGGAATTCACAAAGAAAACGATTGAAAAACAACCAGCAAATAAAACACAGCCACCTAAAAAAGAACTACTGATTGAACAACAAATTGAAAAATTAGAGATAAAACTACAACAACCATCGCTTGCTAAAGAACAACGGCAGAAGCTTGAAATACAATTAGAACATTTATATGAAAGATGGTTAGAGGGGGGCGCAGAGCATGTTTAATTTAGAACGCATTATGCAGCTTGATATAGAGTATGTGAAGAGTTTCAGTGAAGTGGAGGTTTCTAAGGAGGGGCCCTTATTTTACAATCAGGCTATCCCAACCTATTATGATGCAAATCATGCACAGATTTGGAGAAAGATTGAACAGCCAGATGCGTTTTTACAAGCTATCAAAGCGTTCTATCAATCAAAATCTCTGATTCCACGAATTTATTTGTATAATCTTGAAGAAAACCATTTATGTATAGAGGCATTAGAGAAGCATGGCTTTCAATATGAGCATTTTGTCAACGAAATTCAGTACTGGAACGGTGAATATGCGATACTTCCACCTAATCCTGCCATTCAAATTGAGCGTGTAACGGATGCAAATATGGAGGAAGCATTAGCAGTAGAAATGAGCATTGCTGCATTTGGAGAGCCTTCATTAATAAAAAAGGCATTTGAGCAAACCTATCATTCGTCACATTTTACGTATTATCTATTAAGACTAGATGGGGTGGCGTGCTGCTCGGCAAATATTTTTGTGTCAGGAAATCAAGGAAGGATCGAAAGTGTTGCAACAACTGAAAACTATCGTGGTCGAGGTTTAATCGGCTATATGCTGCAACATATCCAACAGCAATCAGTAAAACAGGCATTAGAGCATCTTTGGATATTACCGATTAGTGAGCAGGTTGCCAACGTCTATGACAAGGCAAATTTTAAATCGGTGGGCTCCATTGCATCAATTCATGCGTTTACTGAGGGGAAGAGCATTCAAGACATTCGCCAACAGGCTTAAATAGATACACATAAAGATTGCCAAATTCCTGTAGTGCTTACAAGGAATTTGGCATTTTTATTTAGAACTGTACTTGCCAATTTTGATTACAAGTTACTTTGATGAAGGGATGCTTTAAAATATAATCAGCCATTATTTCGGTCATATCAATTTGTATTTCTTTTACAATGGGGCAATTTCTTAAAAAGTCAAAATTCCCTGCTCCTGTAGCACGATAGCTGCTCATTACAACATCAAATTCCGCATCCATTTGGATAGCCTTGTCATTGTACAAAAGTTTCGTCACACGTTCACCAATCGGTTTGGATATGTCAAAGATGTATTCAATACCCTCCCACATATCATAATTATAGGGCTGTGCCTTAGGATAAAGAAATGGCTCTGCCACTTTTAATTGTCCTGCCTCGACCGTAAAATAACTAGCAGATTGTTCAAGTGCGAGTAAGATGTCCTGTCCTGATAGACGAAGTACCTTTAATGTATTGGCATAGATGTAGTTTGTAACAATATCACGCATGGTGACAGCTTGCTTTAAGCCACCTCGTTCATCATGGAAAAGAGCCGTACAAGAAATAGAAGTTCCGGATGTCGCCATTTGAATGCGATTGATAAACTCTATATAAGGATGCTCTTGAATGCGTGCTAGAAACGGATCTTTGATTTGTAAATCTCCTTGGATCACACCAATCGTTTCATCTAACCAGGCTTCGGTTTTTTCAAATGTAGGAGAGATAAGCTGACAAACAGCTGCATTAGGTATTGTACTTTCAGCGCTATAAATAAGAGATGGTGTATGAGAAATCGTTTGGATCGTATGCTGGTCATCCATCTCGATTTCGAGTTGAATGCTACCGAGACAAACTCCTTTAGTACCAGGTTGAACAACGGATTTTCCCATAACAGTTGTGCAAATCTCACGATGTTGATGACCAGAAATAATAATGTCGACTTCATCAATTTCTGCGCACATGCGGTACCCTTGATTTTCACCATCCTCTGCTTCAAGCAATTCTCCCGTTTCAAGATTTCGCTCAAATCCCCCGTGATAGCAAAGAATGAGAATATCAATTTGTTCATTAGCACGAATCCATTTTGCCCAGTAGCTAGCACTCGAAAAGGCATCCTCAAAGTGAAGACCTTGGATATGGAGCGGTTCTTCCCATTTTGTTACAAAATGCGTGGTCACACCTAAAATAGCCAATCGAACACCATCTACTTCTTTTAGTATATAAGGCTTCGTAAATGGCTTGCCATCCTCTGTCACGATATTTGCTCCTAGCCATGGAAAATTGGATTGGCTCCTAATAGATTGTAACGTCTCTTGACCATAATTAAATTCGTGATTGCCGAATACCATGGCATCATATTGAAGCTCATTGGCAACTTGAATCAATGGATTCGATTCTTGTGCTTGGAATTTCTGGTGATAAAAAGTCATGGGACTTCCCTGAATAAAGTCACCATTATCAATTAAGAGGGTAGGCATTTCAAGCCGTTTTTCCTCGATGATGGTTGCTAGCTTTGCTAAGCCAATTGCTTCATTATGATTGTTTCGGAAAGTAGTTGGCATAATATAGCCGTGAATATCGCTAGTTGCCAGTATTTGTATGGTTTTTATCGTCATAACTGATCCTCCGATTAGTAGTATATCCACAGTATATAAAGTAATAGCCAGGAAAGTAGCGTATTTACAATATCAAAATACTATTTTACGAATTAGATACATAGATTTACTCGCTTTTAACACTAGGAAAATATTTACTGTATATACTGAGGAAGCATTTCAAAAATGGGGAGGATAACACTTTGAAGAAATTACTACTTTTAACGTTAACGTGCACGCTTTCTGTGTTCTTAATGGCATGTGGAAATGAAGTTACTAGTACATCAAGTGCTGATAAAACTGTAGAGACGTCTACTGAGGCAAGTGGCAATGAATCAGTAGACAAATTAACGATTGGCTTTGTGCCTTCACGTAATCCAGATGAAATTATTACGGCAACAGAACCTTTAAAGGGGTTGCTGAAGGACGAGCTTGCAAAATTAGGCTTTGATGTAGGTGAGATCGATATTACAGTAGGAACAAATTTTGAAGCAGTGGGTGAAGCCTTATCTGCAGGTACGACCGATATTGGCTTAATTCCTGGGGGAACTTATGTGCTCTATGATGATGGCGCAGAAGTCATTTTAACAGCTACACGTGCAGGCTTAAATAATGACTCTGATCATCCAATTGATTGGAATAAAAACAAGCCAACTGCTCCGACAACAACACAGGCCACTTCTTATAGAGCCATTTTGGTGGCAGGGCCATCTGAAAAAGGGAAAGCATTAGCAGCGAAAGTCAATAACGGTGAAAAATTAACGTTTGAAGATTTAAATGATGCTACTTGGAACGTCATGTCCTCTTCTTCACCAGCGGGCTATATTTATCCAACATTATGGTTACATGAGAATTTTGATAAAACAATTCCTGATTTAACGAAGGTTGTTCAGGCGGATTCTTATGGGAGTGCCTTTGCCCGTTTAGCAGCAGGTCAAACGGATGTTTTGGTCACATATGCAGATGCACGTCGCGATTATGAAGAAAGCTGGCAAGGCGAATTTGCCCGCTCTGCTTCCATTTGGGAGGAGACAGATTTGATTGGTGTTATGCCCGCTATTTATAATGACACGATTAGTGTGAGTAAAAACTCAAAGGTTATGACAGCAGAGTTGAAAGAGGCAGTTCAACAGGCATTCATAAATATTGGCAACACTGAAAAAGGGAAAGAAGTGATTGCTATCTATAGCCATGAAGGCTATCAGGCTGCAAAGGATAGTGACTATGACAATGAGCGTAAAGCACAGAAATTAGTGCAAAATCTAGGTTCGAACTAAAGTCAGTCTTGAAGGTGAAGAATCTGTGGCTTGCGGTTATCCCGCAGAAAGCAGATTCTTCTTTCATTCATTCGGTGAGATTCTTTTTTAGAAATGGAGCGGTACAATGATTGAGTTTAAGGAAGTAGAAAAACGTTATCCAAATGGTTATCTTGCCTTACAGCAAATTAATCTTCAAATTGAGCAAGGTGAATTTGTGGCTATCATCGGTTTATCGGGTGCAGGAAAATCAACACTGTTGCGCTGTATTAATAAAATGCATGATATTACGGGGGGAACATTGCATGTTAATGATGTGAATGTGCATCGACTCAAGGGCAAGGGTATTCGCCATCTACGCCGTAATATTGGCATGATTTTTCAATCTTTTAACCTTGTTACTCGTGTATCAGTTTTGCAAAATGTGTTGGTTTCCTTTGTACCGACTATGCCTGCCTGGCGAAAAATTTTAGGCATTTTTACGAAAGAGGAAAAGCGTAAAGCATTAATGGCACTTGATCAGGTTGGTATTTTAGATAAGGCCTATGTACGTGTCGATCAGTTATCGGGTGGACAGCAACAGCGTGTTGCTTTAGCTCGTACGCTTGCTCAAAATCCTCAAATCATTTTAGCTGACGAGCCTGTTGCATCGTTAGACCCTGTAACAGCAAAGCAAGTTATGGAGGACTTTAAACGGATTAACCAAGAGCTAAACATGACCATTTTGATTAACATTCATCATGTTGATTTGGCATTAGCTTACGCAACACGTGTTATTGGTGTACGTGGTGGTGAAATTGTCTTTGATGGACAAGCCGATGAAATCAACGAGGAAACGCTTGCGTTCATCTATCACAATACGAATCAGGAAAGAGGCGTAACGAACCATGCGATGGAAGCTGCTATCACCGAAAAAAATAGTATTGCCTAATGGCAAAGAAGTGCTGGGAAAACGGTCATTCAAGCCAATCGTGTGGCTTATTCTATTCGTATTAACTGTGCTTGCCATTCGTATTACAGGCTTTAGCTTAGAAATTTTAGTGAACCGAATTCAACAATTTTTTGTCATCCTACAACAGATGATTCCACCGAATTGGGCCTACTTATCAAAGCTATGGCAGCCGCTCTTCGATACGATTAAAATGTCGTTATTTGGCTCTATTGCGGGGGCTATATGTGCCTTACCAATAGCCGTTCTTTCAGCGACCAATATAACCAAGCATAGAGGAATTGCGCTGGTAAGTAAGTTTATTTTAAGCCTACTTCGAACTTTACCGACACTGATTATTGCACTTATTGCGACATTTATTTTTGGGCTTGGAACGATGGCTGGCACAGTAGCCATTTTCCTATTTACCATTGCATATGTTGGAAAGCTATTATATGAGCAAATAGAAAACGCTAATATGGAAGCCTACGAGGCCATGCAGTCGATGGGGCTAACGACCATTCAAGCCTTTCGTTTTGCCATCCTGCCACAAATCCTTCCTAACTACTTGTCGACATCATTGTTTTGCTTTGAAGGGAATGTTCGTTATGCGTCTATTTTAGGATACGTCGGTGCAGGGGGAATCGGCCTGCTGCTCAATGAAAGTTTAGGCTGGAGAAGCTACGAGAATGTGGGCATGATTCTTTTAATGCTTGTTGGTACTGTTTTTATCATTGAAACAACGAGCGAATATTTCCGTAAAAAATTAATGTAGAGGTGATGTTATGAATGCAATCGGAAAACAATTACAGTTACAATCAAATCGACGCATGTCATACATCATGATAATTGTGATCGTTTGTCTTTTATTTATTTGGTCTATAACAACGATTCATTTTGAGAATATATCAGTAAATGGGATAAAAATCGTTAAAAATATATTTGTAGGATTGCTGAATCCCGATTGGTCATTATTAGTCAATACGACAACAGCAGGTGTACCTTATTTATTAATCGAAACGATGGCCATAGCATTTCTTGGAACCATTGTCGGCGCATTGCTAGCCATCCCTTTAGCCTTTTTGTCGGCTTCTAACATTGTGCCAAAGCCTATTGCTTTTGTTGTCCGTTTACTGTTAATAATCATTCGTACGATTCCTGCCATTGTCTATGGTCTTATGTTCATCAGAGTAACAGGCCCTGGTCCATTTGCTGGTGTACTGACGATGTCATTAACTTCTATCGGAATGCTGTCAAAGCTCTATGTTGATGTTATTGAGGACTTAGATAAAAGTATTCTAGAGTCAATGGAGGCAATTGGTTGTACGTTGCTGGAAAAAATACGTTACGGTATTTGGCCACAGCTAACAGCATTATTTTTATCCATTGTGATCTATCGTTTTGATATGAATTTACGAGATGCAACCGTACTCGGCTTAGTTGGAGCAGGTGGAATCGGTGCGCCATTAATTTTTGCGATGAACGCATATAAATGGTCTGAGGTAGGGTCCATTTTATTGGGACTTGTCCTGCTTATTTTACTCGTGGAGTATGTTTCGAATCGCATACGTACGAAGCTTGTCAAAGGGTAAGTATGAATTGATGAAAACTAGTAAAATCCTGAATAGTATCGACTATTCAGGGTTTTTCATTTATTGTTAAAAAGAAGGATTTTCAATTATTAAAAGTTTTTTACTTGAAAAAATGTCGTATTCGATTTATTGTCTTTAGAGATACTTGTTTAATGGACTTGGAGGATATAAAATGCACGGAATTTATATACGCTATAATGTCTCAGAAGAAACCCAAGCAGCACAATGGCCCAAAAAAATGGATGCATTTGCGTATGTTCAACGAGGAAAACCACAACAAGACAATGTTAGCTTGCTGTCAAAAGAAGAGCTGAAAAACCATGCCATACGCTATATTAAAAGCTTAAAAGACAATGCAAGTGTACATTTAGTAGAGCAACGCAACGGCGAAATTGAACATTTTGATCGACGTTATATGGAATCATTAAAGTTAAAAGAAAGCATCGATTCACAACTTATTAATCTAGAAGAAATTCGTTTATTATTACAATTAATGAATGTCTTGAATTTATCGCATGCATTTGGAGAAAATGCTGGAAAGCTATTGCGTCAAATTACCCCTTATGCAAAAGATGTGGAGCATCCAACATTCCAAACAACACGTGTTGAGCGCCATTTCTATTCGGAATTAATTGAACAAATTGAAATGGTCTATGCCCGAATTATGCGTCAACACAACCCATCAACGACTGAAATGCAGCAATCAGAAAAGCTCTGGACAACAGTCTGTGAGCAAGCAATAGAAAAGGTAGAAGCCCGCATTGAACGTTTATCTTCTATCAAATTAAAGCATGAGAAAAATTTACTAGAGTTTAATCACTTAAAACAGCAAAATATCGAGGCGAAGGAACGCTTAGATCTAGCTGTGAATGAACTGGATGAAATTTTAAATGTCCTAGAATCATAAGAAAAGCATGTCTACCGATTGGAGTGCCAGTCGATAGACATGCTTTTTATGCTGTAGACGGATAGAAACGCCAAAGTGACGGATAGAACCTTTGATATGAAGGATAGAAATGAGAAAATGATGGATTAAGCCATAGAAGTGACGGATAGCACCACTCTTGCTTTACTTTTCCTCATTTTGATCGCGTTTGGTTTGGCGTGAAATACGCAGTAAATCAAGTACAAGCAATACGACAATGATATAGAAAAGAGGGCTAGTAAACGATAAACCGATTTGCGACTGGCCACCAAGCAATGTTAAAACAATCCATAAACCAACTGTATACAGCGTCAAACCAATATAGGCTTTTTTGGACAATTTTTTATATCTACCTTTATCGATAGCTAGCTGTATGATAACTAACACGACTAATAGAAGAAGAATGATTTTTTTAGTTAAGACTGTTGCAATCGTTGTGTCAGGGAAAAAATCATTCACGAATAATAATGTGAAAAATACTAGAATTAAAAAATTTAAGATCGTTGAAAGTTTCATGCCATATCTCCTTAGTTGCCAAAATTCTTTTCTATTGTAACATGGTTCAGTTAGAGAGAAATGAAATTATGATATATTGAAGCGAAAATTATGTATGGGGTAGGAAATATTAATTTTTATTGAAAGAATCATGATATCTTTTTAGCATTGTCGCAAATTGCTCACGTGTTAAGAAATTTTGAGGATGAGTGCCATCTGTAATACTTTTATTTCTTAACCACTCCCACGCAGCATTATGCATGTTTGAGGCTTTTCGAGCAGGGACAATAGCTTGCTTTGTTTTTAAAGCCTCCTCAAGCTCTTTTATTTTACTGAGTAATTCTGTATATTGTGACATTGTTAGTTCTCCTTTATTAGCTAAGATAGTATTTTGGACAACTTTAAGAGCTCTTAAAAAATTGTCCATGCAGGCGATTCTTACTTTTACTGCCCTGAATTTAAAGAAACTGGTGACTTGCTCCATTTTTGTTTGAAAAATGCGAAAAATTTCGAAACTTTTCCAGGGGTATATCCGTATAGTAGGTAATATGATGAAAGGGGTGAGCAACTTGACGCTATTTGGCTATTCACTCGAACAAATCTTTTTGGTTGTTTTGATTTTTGCTGGTCTTGCCACAATACTCGTTATGTTTTTTGGTGATGCTGTCGAAGGTATTGGTGAAGGACTGCCCATTTTTAATCCGAGTGTCATTCTATCTTTCATTACGTTGATGTCAGCAGCAGGATTTATTTTAGAAAAACTAGCCTGGTTCTCTAGCGTTTGGAACATTATTGCTGCATGTATCATCGGCGTTATTTTAAGTACTTTGTTTTATTTATTCGTCCTTGTTCCGCTGCGATCAGCTGATGTTTCATTGGCTTATACGGAGGAATCACTAGGGGGGCAATTGGGAAAAGTCATTGTACCAATTCCTGTAAATGGTTTTGGTGAGGTTGTTATCGAAACGACAAGTGGTATGATTTCGAAACGGGCAACAGGCTATGATAATGAAGCCATTGACTATGATGAGACCGTGCTTGTTGTAGATGTGAAGGATGGTACACTTTTTGTCAGAACGTATGAGAAAAAATTTGTATAAAGGAGAGATCTATCTATGTCAACCGATATTTTAATTGTTTTAGGAATTGTAGCGTTTGTATTAATCGCCCTAGTCGGCTTATATGTGACAAAGTATCGTACGGCGGGTCCTGATGAAGCACTGATTGTGACAGGTAGCTATCTCGGCTCAAAAAATGTACATAAAGATGAGTCGGGGAATCGCATTAAAATAATTCGTGGGGGCGGTACATTTGTATTCCCTATTTTCCAGCAAGCACAGCCATTAAGTTTACTATCTAGTAAACTAGAGGTAACAACGCCTGAAGTTTATACAGAACAAGGTGTACCTGTTATGGCTGATGGTACAGCCATTATTAAAATTGGCGGCTCCATTTCTGAAATTGCAACAGCAGCAGAGCAGTTTTTAGGAAAGCAAAAAACGGAGCGTGAAGCGGAAGCACGCGAGGTTTTAGAAGGCCATTTACGTTCAATTTTAGGCTCCATGACGGTGGAGGAGATTTACAAAAACCGTGATAAATTCTCACAGGAAGTTCAACGTGTTGCTTCTCAGGATTTAGCTAAGATGGGTCTTGTGATCGTATCCTTCACGATCAAAGATGTACGAGATAAAAATGGCTATTTAGATTCACTTGGTAAACCAAGAATTGCACAGGTAAAACGAGATGCAGATATTGCGACGGCAGATGCAGAGAAAGAAACGCGTATCAAACGTGCAGAAGCCTCTAAGGAAGCACAAAAGGCAGAGCTAGAACGTGCGACAGAAATTGCGGAAGCGGAAAAGGAAAATCAATTAAAGGTAGCTGAGTTCCGTCGTGAGCAGGATATTGCAAAAGCCCGTGCTGACCAAGCCTATGAGCTTGAAACAGCTCGTGCTAAGCAGGAAGTTACGGAGCAAGAAATGCAAATTCGCATTATTGAGCGTCAAAAGCAAATTGAATTAGAAGAAAAAGAGATTTTACGTCGTGAGAAGCAATATGACTCTGAAGTGAAGAAAAAGGCTGATGCGGATCGTTATGCAGTGGAACAAAATGCCGCTGCCGAAAAAATGCGAGAGCTTGCGCAGGCTGATGCGGAAAAATATCGGATTGAATCGTTAGCGAAAGCAGAGGCGGAGAAAATTCGTTTGGATGGTCTTGCTAAAGCAGATGCCGAAAGAGCGCAAGGTGAGACAGAAGCAGATATTATTCGACTACGAGGTCTTGCAGAAGCTGAGGCTAAACGTAAAATTGCCGAAGCCTTTGAATACTATGGTCAAGCAGCTGTGCTGGATATGGTAGTGCGTATGATGCCAGAATATGCAAAAGAGCTTGCGAGTCCTCTTGGTAATATCGATAAAATTACAGTGGTCGATACTGGTGGTGGCGAAGGCAGTGGAGCAAATAAGGTTACGTCTTATGCAACTAATTTAATGTCTACACTACAAGAAACATTAAAAGAAACTTCTGGTATCGATGTGAAGGAACTGATCGAAAGCTATGCTGGTAAGCACACTTTGCGTCCAGAATTAGAGCAAATTGCCCTAGGTTTGGAAAAAAAGCAAGCACCTGTTGAAGCAGTAGAAACAAAAGAAACTGTAGAACAATCCTAATAAAAATATATTTACCCAAAGAAAAATGGCATTTCCAATTGTGATAGGTTCCCTATTAGGTAGACAGATTAAAAAATAAAATCTGTTTATCTAATGGGGATTTTTTTATGACAAAATATTCTTTCACTGAAGAAACAGTTAGCCATTATATCATTCTAGCAGGAGGAGCATTACACATTAAATGAAGTAGCAAAAAATTTAGATGTACACCAAGATACAAAAAAGATTGGCAAAATAATGATCTTTATTTTGAAGAAGGGGTCTGAGCAATTAAACCAATAGAAACCTACTCTAAAGAAATAACATTGAGACAAATATTTCGTTTTACAACAATGAATGCTACCAAGAAAATTTAATAGAATTTAAGGATCAACACTCATAAAGAATTTTTTATTTTCACTGTCTACTTGACTGGGAGCACCACACCCACATTTTTATGCAAAAAAGCCCAATCCTTTCAAATTGCGCTAATTACGTTTCATATTTAGTTTTACATAGTTGTCACATTATTTTTTTCTGAGGAAACCCGTAATTTTTTTGCCAGTTCGGGATGATTTTCAGCTTTGCCAACTGCTTTTGTTTCGTTTCGGCACTGGTTTTCAAATAACGTCTTGTGGTGTCAATGCTTTTATGTCCTAAAATATCCGCTAAATCCGACAGTGGATTGCCGCAGTCTAAAAAGCTTCGGGCGAAGTAGTGCCGCAGATTATGGGGGAAAACCATTGCTGGATCAACTCCGCATTGCTCTGCTACTTCTTTCATTGCACGTGCAATATAGGAACGGCTAATAGGGCTGCCTTTACTGCCCGTAAAAACAATACCGCTTTTCACATTTTTTTCCTTGCAATATAAGGATAAATGACCTTGTAAATCCTTATGTATGACAATCGTGCGTACAGTTCCTTTATTGTTAATAAGAACCTTACCGCTCTTGATAGCCTCAACGGTGATAAACTGCAGTTCCCCTATGCGTATTCCTGTGTAGGCAAGCGTTAGCATAATCATCGCAGTTTTCGTCTTTTTATTCGTGAAGGCGCTTTCAATCAACTTGTCAAATTCCTTTTGGGTAAGCTCATGTTGAGCGGTGGTCTGTTCTTGAATTCTCAGAGCCTTTAGGGTGAGATCATCCATCTCCATAAATTTTAAAAATTTGTTGACCGCCGCAATGCTGCGGTTGACGCTTGAAGGTTTCAGCCTTATTTCCATTGATTTTTTATACTCTATTAAATATTCCTTTTGCAGTTTCCCATCTTTTCCCTCTAAAAAATCAATCAATTTCAAAATATCTTTTTGATAGCTTCTGATACTATTTTTTGCGTATTCATTGTATGTTAAATGTTTAATGAATTTAGGCAAACCACCCTTTAGCTTGTTTAATAACATAAAAATAATATACTCCTTTTTGACTTTGACAAGAGTATATCAGCAAGTATTACAATTTACAACAT
>NZ_JBBOOV010000003.1:0-8422 GCF_038003285.1 Lysinibacillus sp. FSL L8-0312
AGACTAGGCAGAGCCTAGTATTTCGGTGTACCCATGAAAAAGTGCGATTCTTCCTATTTTCTATACAAACGTGCGTTCGTTTCTATATGTTTCCTACATACTTTTCCAAACAAATAATCTATGCAGATTTATCCTCAACAGCAGCACTTTTTTTGATATTGGAACAAATCATTAGTTACATTATTTCTCGTTGAACATTTGAATTCCCAAATTTTTTAGATGTTTTTGAGACCTACAAACATATGTAAAGTTTGATAATATATGCGTCAAAACTTAAAATTTAGAGTTAAGACGCATATAAGGAGGGGCAGATTTGCTAAAGCGATTTTTTAAAAATAATAAACATGAAAAAAATAATGAGAAATGGAGAGGTGGAAACTCTAATGGTCGTCCTAAGTTAAGCATCAATGAGTCGAAGTTACTGCATTTAAAAGATGCTGGGAAAAGCAATCGAGAAATTGCACGAATATTTGGCGTTTCGGAAGCTACCATTCGGAGAAGATTGAAAGAGAATAAAAGTGAATTGTAGCCATAGTAGCTGTATATATTTTGTATATACCTTTCCTCATTTCATTGATATCATGAAAAAGCTAGGCCCTGCCTAGCCCACCCGATCCTTGCACGTTGTAAAAACTTATACTTTTTGGGGTGCTTTTTCTAAAAGCCCTCTAATTCTTTTATATTGTTTTCCTGTCTCTTCAAACTCTTCCCTAAAAACTTCTGTTACTAAGATACGTGCAATTGGTTTTCCGACAATAACAATATCACCTGGTTGGATGTTTAAATCACGTAAATATTTAGGGATATGCCACGTGTACTTTTTAGGATGTAGTTTCAATACTTCACTTTTTTTACTTTTGATATGAAATCCTGAAAGTGTGTTATTTTTCATCATATATAATCTCCTTTTTTAAAAATTTAAAAGTAACAATTCCCTTTTATTACCTAAAAATAATCATAACAAACTAGAGGTATGGTTTTCACCATTCCTCATTTGGTTAGAAATCTCGTAACTTAGCCAATATTCGCTCACGTTCTTGTGCAAAATAGGCTTTCTTTTCTTCTGTTAATTCTTCTTGCTCATGACGAGTCGCAAACCATGCTGGAACTACTTCTACTTTTCTAGTTTTCTTTTTTTCTGACCCTGTAGATGCATTCGAAACCGTTAAATCATTGATTTTGTTGCGAATAATGGCACTTAGTAAAGCTAAACGGTTGGTTTTAACGTATTGATCGCTCGCTGAAATGGCTGCATCTAATGATTGATACATGATTGTTTCTAATTGGCTTTGAGACAGCCCTAGCTTGTCCTCTGCTTTAATTTTTTTCAATGACCCATAGATAACACCTGCAAAGGCTTTAAAGCCCTCTAAAGAGCCTGTACGGGCTTGATAAAGGTCTTTCAAACGATTGTAAAGATTATTTTTCTTATCAGATGCCTGCTTAGTAGACGTCTTTATATCTTTTAATGTTTTAATTTGGTTATTATAGTTAAGAGTCGAATTTGAGCCATTCAGCGTTGATACGACAGTGTTTTGAGCCAAATCCTGATGTTTAATTTGATGTTTACTTAGATGTTTAAAATCTTCTTTTAAGATGGCAATTTCATAAGCAGTTAGACGGTAAATACCACTTAAAATACTTTCAAAGTTAACATGCTGCACATCCAAAATGACACGACAACCACTATTCGTCTTTCCTGATTTGTTTCTAGAAAGGATAAATAGCTTAGATTGCTCCATATACTTAAAAGCTGTTGAGATTGTATTTAATCCTACCTCTAATTTGTTACTCAAATGCTCTCGGCTTACTTTGATAATGCCGTTGTATGTAAGATCATAAATCAATTTTTCTAGCACTCTATGTACTTTCCCACCAGGATAAATTCCTTGGGTTGCTAGTACTTCTTCTAATTGCTGCAGGCGTTCTTCTTTGAGTTGCCGATCTCCATTTCGATTGCCGTATGTAATAAATGTTTGGACTGCTTGGTTTGGTGTAGTTTTTAGTTTATTTTTCATGGTAGATACTCCTTTTTGAAGCAAAAAAGCGTTTTGCATCGTTTTTCTTAACGATGCAAAACGCTTTAGATTAAGGAGTAATCTTTAATGACCATCAATAAACTGTTGAAATGTCTTCTAATTCATACTAGAATGACGTATATAGATATTATCTATATTTAACAGTTAAAAACAGTCATTTCACGATAAGCTGCATCGTAGTGTTGGTACGATAAGGCGATTAATAAAGTGTTGGTAGCACTTTATTAGTCACTGTGAAATGGCTTTTTTACGTTCGATTTAGTTATTCTTACCATACGCTAAAGTTAGCAACTTGTAAATATATTCTATAACTATTAGTTTCTATTAGTTTATTGAATAGAGCCATGACGCTTGAAAAATTCTAGTAATGCAACCTCGACTAACTGCGATTTTTTTATATTTAACTCATCTGCCACACGATCTACTTCTGCCACTAATTCTTCTGAAATGTAATACGTTTTATTTTTTCTACTTCTCGTATTTAATTTTGCAATCTCATTAAAAATTGGTAACTGTTCATGCGTATCCTCTTGCTGAATGCGCTCTTGAATCATTTTTTTTAACACATGAAACTCGTTTTCTGACAAGCCAATGGCGTTCAAAATCTCTAGATTTTGCTGACTATTAGTTTCTATTAGCTCATTATTAGGAGTGATGACGGCTACCTCTTTATTAGTCTCTATTAGTTCTTTATTAGTTTTTATTAGATCTTTATTAACTTTTATTAGTTTTCTATTCACTTTAGGAGTTTGCCTTAGTGATACTGCTTTTAACTGTGCCAATGCTTCATTAAAAGTCATATCTTTATCCGGAAAATTGGCGTCACGTTGCCATTCATGTTGCGATTTATTATAGAAGTATCCTAAAGAATTAAATACTTCTCGTATGGTTGTATCACGTGTATTTAAAAACTTTCTAAGCTCTTTTAGCGATCTTTTACTCGCAATAAGCTCCGAAACGTTGTTGTCTTTTGTCAGCTCCCACATACTATTCACTCTCCTAATAGTTTCTAATATATTAGTTTATATTAGTTAACTAATAATACTATTACTTTTCTCCAGGTAACGGTACAAATGCTGCCCATTTTCGGAGAAAAAAAGAGTGGAGCGTTTTTATACAATTTTCTCACTTTCAATAAGTTCGAAGAACGAAGGTACTTTTCTAAATTGTTTTGTTTTAACAACCCTAATGATCATTAACGAAATTTCCTGTTCCAAATCCATCCTATTTTGAAAACTGGTCTGATGTAAAACTGATTTAATTTTAGGCTGCAACATATCTAGAACCTCCTGTTGGAATGCCGTACTTCTTAATTCACTTAATTCATTTTTTGGCATCAACATCACCTCGATTTTTTTGAGTACTCCTGCCTAATTTTTTGAAAAGCCTGGTTTTTAGCTTTATTGACAGCTTGTTTTGAAATACCTAGTTTTTTTGAAATTTCTTCTTCCGTTAGATTATCTACAAAAATGGAATGCAATATATATTTCTTTTTTGGTCCTAAATTCGAAACAATATTATATAGTTGCTTGTCCTCGAAAATTACTTCCAAATGAGTGAAGTCAGAATGTATCCACTCAGAATCATCATCAATACTTTCATCAGGAATTAAATCAATAAATTTGTTCTCACCGTTATTAATGTAATTATCTAACGTTAACTGATTAACTCTATTATTATGACGGATTTTTTTGTCATACCTTTGAGATTCAAAATACAAAACACGAGAAAAATAACTAAGTAATTGAATTTTTCTAACGTGGATTTTGAATAGTCTTTCAATAGTGTCCCTCGTATAGGGGGCAGGATCCTCTAAATAGCATTTATAAAGTTTGCTTACTCTTTCATCTTCTAAAAAAGATTTTAATAGACGATTTTGAACCAAAGAAAATCAACTCCAATACAAAAGGAACATATGTTCTATTTTAAAGCAAAAAAAGGGGATTGAAATCCATAATTGTGTTCATTTTTGTAAAAATAACTGAACATCCTTTGTATTATTACAGCTTCGGTTAATAAACCTAACGATTTATCGAATTTTCAAACAATAAGTAGGAACGCGACAATCGGAAACCCTGTATTACTAATTAAACCTATTAATAATTCACATTCTCTCATTGAAACTCCCCCTTTCTTTAATAAAGGGAATCAATGGATATTTCTACAGCCATTCAAACGCAAAAAAAAGATTGTAATTCTATTTTTCTGCCGAACTACCAAAGACTTGGATTCGAACCCAAACTGTAATCCGCAGTATTTGTTGACTGGTGTTAATAAGCGTATTTTGGAAGTCATCCCAAATACGCTTATATTTTTCTAGTCACTAATAATCATTACCAGCCCATTTATTCACCCCATGGCTGTTCACCATATCTTTTTAACATTACTACTTCACCATCATTTTTTTTCAAGCGATTATAAACATACTTAATTTTGTATTCGTTGTATTTTTCTAATTCGATTTTATCGTAAAAATTCTTGGATAAAGACAACTCACGTTCATCAATTAAAAGATAGTATTCACCGTTTTTTTCTATAATATTTTGTTCTTCGATTTTAACTGTTTTTTCAATTAGAACCTCACTAAGAGTATAAAAACCTGTTGCAAATATTCCTACAAATAAGATTAATAAACATAATACAAACCATTTACTTTTACTCAAGACCCATCACCTCAGACTATATTTTTTAATACTATTTTTCAAAGTTCCTGTCTTTAATACGAAACAATATACATTAAAGTTTCAAAAGATTCTGTCCTTTATTGCTGAGTCATTTTAAAAAAGAGGTAAATATCACCACTTCTTTTCATTTCGTTTTATTTCTTATATTCCTCTGTTGGAACACTATATTAACAATTACTACCCTTTCAACGCAATAAATAATATACAAAAAAAGACCCCTACTCCAAAAGGAAAGGGCTCTTTTTTGTTCAAAAAATCGTAATGTTGTTATCAAAATATGAATTTGTAAATCGTAATGTAATGAATGTTTTTTATTTTTTTAAGCTTTTAAACTTAATTTTAAAATTCGTAACCATCTAAAACATTACTGCCTTTGTAATACACCATATTCGACGGAACCATGTAGTATCCACCGCCGACACCACTTGACTCAAATCGGCCAGCTTTAATACCGCCTTCGGTTACATAATAACCTACATAATCGCCCGTATTTGGACTACCACTAGTCAAAATTCGGTCTCCACATCCACATGTAAACATACTCCCGATTTTAAACACAGAATTGATATAGTTACCATTCATATCGCGAACACCAACAAGCTTAGGGCTTCTCATTTTGTGTTTGCCATATATAGCACAAGGTCCATTCGCCATTTTCTTCTCTCCTTTGATTTATTTTTTGTAACGTTACATCATTTAAAGGGGACTTTTCAAAAAAATATACAACCATATCTTTGAATATTTTTGTTTTATTTTCCTTAATTATCTATAATTAGGTTAATAAGGGGGTTGTGTGTATATGAAGAGATTGATTTTATTAATGTTAACAGCCATTTTTATTCTCAGCCTAAGTGCCTGTCAAGAGAATGAAAAAGTGAACGAAGAGGATGTAAAGGCTTTCTTGAAAGAGTATAAAAGCATTACTCACAACGCAGATGGGGAAAAAGATATTTTAATTACCTTAGAAGAAGTAAAACCTTATTTAAACGATGAATGGTACAAATTGAACGAGAGGGACAGAAGAGTTAATTTTCCTAACACCTACGCTTATGCAAGTAAAAACAAAGTCCAATTAAATGATGTCAGAATCGAATCATTAGACGAAAATACTGACGAGGAAGGTTATAAAGTCAAATACACTCTATTATTAACCATCGGAGAGAATAATGAAGAAGTAGATAAAGGGGGAAACATGGTAATTATAAAAGGGGGGGCTAAAGGATTCACTATTACCTACGATTGGGAATCAATGATTATATTTGATAAATTTCAATTCCGATAAATAAAAACAGGTGCAATATCCTTTGTTGTACTCAAAAGCGAATGAATAGAGTTACCATTTCATTCGCTTTTTCCGCTAACTATTTAAATAAACAGACCTTTTGGTTCTGTTAACCTTACATTTTTTAATGTTTTTATAGACATTTCATATAAATGTTGTCTTAAATCTTCTCTGTGTTCAGGTGTTGTCTGCAACAATCCATATTCAATAGTTGGTGTTATTTTTTCTACGATTTCTTTGATTTCGTTGTCGCTCAATGTTCTTTTTTCCTCCGTATGTAACAAAATAATTCACTCCATTTTATCTACTTATTATTTTTAAGTCCTACTAATTTATCAGATAGGTTATCAATTGCGTTTTTCAAACCTTCAATCTTAGCTTCAAATCTAACTAATAAATAAATAGTAATCGCCATCGGAAAACCAAAATTACCAATTAATTTAAATATTTCTGCTTCTAACATTCTTTAGCCACGACCTTTCTTAGTTTTTTTATAACTTTCCGATGAGTTTTTGAAACCGCCTGTTGTGTTATCCCTAATCTTTCAGCTAATACCACCTCAGTTAAATCTTTCACGTATAAACCATATATAATTTCTTGTTGCCTATCGGTCATTGATAAAATTTCGCTTGAGATTCTTGCATCAACAAATGCCTCTTCTAATTTTCTTTCTAACATTTCATTAAAATTACTTTCTGCTTTTTCATCTTTCAATATGTCAAAAAATGTTAGTTCGTCATCAAATTTAGCGTCGAAAGATAATTGTTTTGCATTTCTTTTCCGGATCTTCGAATCGAACCTTTTAGCTTCAAAAACTACCACTTTTCTCAAGTATTTCAATGCTATCAGTTGTTTCTCATACTTTATGTATGATTCATTCAAACGTTTTTTATTTGTTTCGTTCGGGTCTAAAAGATATTCTAAGTATATTTTTTTAAAGTCTTCGTCTTCATGTAACTTTCTTTGAAATCTTTCGCTTATAAAAACATCTTCATTAATCACCAAAACACCTCGCATTACTCTCTTTTTTAGAACATATGTTCTTTTTGAGACAAAAAATTATTCCTCGCCATCATAAAGCATCTCCCGATACAATGCCTATTAGTCTAAGGGAAGTTTATATGTTTTTTTACAACCTTTTTACAACTTTTTTTACAACCAATGGATTTTTTCTTATTTTTCCCTTTATTCATAAGTAATAAATCAAAAAATTCGATTTAATTAGTAATACTATACAATTGCTCCAGCTGATTGTGCATCTACTGCATGATTATTAGCAAGATCTAATACCTGAAATAGAGTTTGATATAATACATTACTTCCTTTAACTGCCCAACTATAAGTCACTTCAGAAAATTCATTACTTTTTTACCCAAAAAATGAATCATTATTGTTAAGTTAAGAGCATAAGGGAAAACTGATATCACTGATTTGATTGTTACTCTAAATAGAACAAATATTTAGAGAAAATTAAATCGCCAGAGGTCAAAAATCGGTTCCGATTTTATGCCTATTAAGCATACCGAATTTTTGAAGGTGCGTAGATGGGCACTCTGAAATTTAATGGCCAATATTCAAGCTGCCCTTACAATGAAATTCCATCCCTTTTTCAACCGATCTATCATTTCGTTCTCCATATAGTTCTACTTTGTTATGTATATCATTTTAAGCCCCTCTATATACCGTTCCACCCCAAGTGCGAAGCGCTTTTCACGCAGCTAAGATAACTCTTAGTAATTCGATTCAAAAAAGTAAACTAGTTTAAACTAATTTACTTTTTCTAATAAATTGCATGGATTTATCATATTTGCCGCAAACATGGGGTTCTGTCAGATTTACACGGATTTACAACGTTAAGAAATATACACGATTTTATGCAAAGTGAAGAACAAACCAAACAAGTAAAAATACTGCTACATCAACCGTTTACGCCACCTGTATAAAAAGATGTATAAACAATCTTCATAAGAAAAGCCACGAAACGTTGATTTAACAACATTCGTGGCTTTTTATTGTATTTCCAAACTTACATTTGGGAACGTTTTTTTATTTTAATATTCATTTATATTCAGTTGAATTTAATTGCTATTCAGAATCAACATACCTGTCGGGTACGTTTTCCCATGTACTGCACTTTCTACGTACCTCTCTCTTAAATCGTCTAAAAAGTTCTCTTTCATCAAAAGTTGCTCCTGGAATAACGCTATTTACTGAATCTCTTAATGACCTTCTCATTTCTGAACTCAAGTGATCAATAATTTCTTCAATATTAACTTTTGCCATATGTATCACCTCATATTTCCATTTTTAATTTTTCATATGAATTTCGACATATTATTTCAAATTCCTTTGTTCAAATGCCTAGAATAGGCCGTACTGAAAGAGCATAAGGAAAATTTGCTATCACTTGTGGTGTT
>NZ_JBBOOV010000004.1:0-3177 GCF_038003285.1 Lysinibacillus sp. FSL L8-0312
AGTGGATCTAACAATTCGGCGCAGTTCACTTTCGAATATGAGAATCAGCCAGATCAATTTCCCCTAATCGAACTCTTGTTGCATACCTATCACCAGTTTATTTATCTATGCTTTTAACAATTCAACGGAAGAACGATCATTATATCAAATTTAAGGTCTCCTCCGCTGATTTTGTTTTTTCTTTCGGCACATAGATCGAAACATGCAGAGTAAAATAATAGAAAATAATTACTTTACTATTTCCACAGCTCATAGCCGTTTTCCTTACGTGTGTAGGTATGCTCTGTAGACGCTTCTATGATGTGGCAATATGCCCAATGTGTTTTATTTAAATCCTTGTATTGCGGCGCGTCCGATGGAATATCGTTAAGTTCGATTTTGCGGTTTAACATGGTGTTTACAATTTTCACAACTTCCGCGCGGGTGATTGAACTTGCTGGTCTAAAGCTGCCGTCAGGATAGCCATTAATCCAACCCTTAGTATACGCGCTGTCAATATACTCTGCCGCCCAATGATTGATTGGCACATCATTGAACGAAGTGTTTTCGCTTGTTAACAGGTTATCAAATCTTGAGGCTATGGCTGCAAATTCCGCTCTTGTGATTGTCTGTCTAGGTTTGAACGTGCCATCCCCATACCCTTTCAGTATACCTTGACTTGCAAGGTAATTGACCGACTGTTCATACCATGTGCCGCCACCGACATCGCTGAACTTTCCACTTACAGCCGTATTCTTATTTTCGTCTTTTATCAGTCTGAAAAATATTGCTGCTGCTTCCGCTCTTGTGATTGAGCTTTCTGGCTTTACGCTGCCGTCAGGGTAGCCATTGATATACTTGATATGCTCACCGGTTTCAAGCTCAGGGATAGCGACTGTGTTCTTGTTATAGTAGAATACAACCTTGTTTTCACCTGATTTGATCGTTATCGTTTCCGTCCTTTTACTGCCTGCATCCAATTGATAACTCTCAATAGCCGGGGCGTTTATAGTTTCTGTGCTGCCAACTGTAATACTTGAACTTTTACTATAAATAATTTCCCCGGTTTGCTTGTCTATGCCTTGAACTAGTAATGTTGCCGTAGGTGTACCACTGCCATCGCCACTGCCACTGCCATTACCGCTACCACTACCACCTTTACTTATCCATTTTGCGTATAACGTAATGTTGTCGGTAACAGTATCTATAGCAAAGTCCCATGCATTGGTTAGGGAATCTTCTTTATACCAACCGCTGAATGTATAGCCACTTTTGGTCGGTAACGTTGGCTCGGTTATAAGGCTACCTAGGGGTATATCCGTTTTTTCTGCCACTACAGAACCACCGTTGGAATTAAAGGTTACCGTATAAAGTGACTTTGTCAAATATTTAAATTCTACACCTGCAATACTGCTTACCGCTTCAGTAGCAGTACTCATATGATAACCTGCTGGGTAGATTACAAGGGATTCATCATTAAAAATACTGCCTCCGTTTCCCCAAAAACGCGCTACCCCCTTATTAGTAATTAAAGCAGGCTCCAAAATTAACGGATTGGCTAGTTTGATAGCTACAAGGCTTGCACCACCTGTTGTTTGGGCGTAAAAAACGCCTCCCGATATAGTGCCGATTTTTGCAGGAGAAGTGCTGCTTGATGTAGTTGAATTGATTGCATAGAACCCACCAGTGAAAATGCCGCCTGAAATCAAGTTTACTGTGGTTTCGTTTAGAAAAGCTTCCCCAGATGCGCTAACGGTGGTAAATTTGCCCCCACTGATGAGCTTGATAATAGCATTTGGATTATTCGACGCATAGTTCCAAAGGGCAAGAGAATCTCCAGTGATTTCTGTGCCACTGCCGATTTCATTAATCGTGCCAACATTCAGAAGACCAATGTTCGTTGAAGTGATAACGGCATTGTTAATGGTACCAATAGTACCGCCAATATCATTTTGGAGGCCAGATTGTCCACCTGAAAAAGTTCCTCCGCTTATCGTGTTAATATAAGCGCCGGCCTCGATCAGCAGAACACCTATCTCTCCGTCGAAAGTTCCGCCTGATATTTCATCGATACCTGACGGATAGTCCAATGCTACAATGTCAACTCCTCTTCCTTCTTTATTAGTAGTAAGTCCAGTATACGCACAAATAAATCTCCCACCGCTGATTTCCCCAATTTTTCCACCTCGAATTAGGCGAAGAGCGGAAATCTCATGTTCCGCAAAAAAATCACCGTTGGAAATCTCACCAATTTGTGCCTTACCGTCCACCTGAACATTTGCCCACCTATCTGGAGCAGCAGCCAAATTTTTGAAAGTGCCACCCGAAATTAGATTGACTTTTGTACCTTCGTCATACATATATAACGAGTGCATTTTACCAATGATAGTTCCGCCACTGATTTCCTCCAGTGTAGCACCATTCGTCATCGAAATGGCGATTGATCCGGAAGATTCCAAATGTCCGCCAGTTATTTTTCCGGACGCCTTCGGATCGTATAAATCCAGTACCATATTCCCAGTGCCAGTTGCTAAAAGCTTTGCTCCGTTGTTTACTACAATATTGCCATTTGCAACAGATATAAGTGTTCTCTGAGAACCCGTAAGCGTAAGTACTTCAGTATCCGAGCCTCCACCCAAAGTCAAATCAAAGCCATTCTGGACCCAAAAACTAGCATTAATACCCAATGTAATTTTGGAATTTCCTCCACTAGCTATTAGCGTAATATCTTTCATAATTGAAATTGTCGTTGACATCGTTATATCTTCTGTTACAGCAATCGTATCATTGTTCTGGGCTGCATTTATCGCTCCCTGCAGCGTGGCATAGGTTGCGCCATCCGCTCTAGGAGCAGTATCGTTGGAAACTGTACTGGGTGATACAAACAGGGTAACTTCGCTATCCGCATTTGCCGACAACATAAACTGTGGCATGAGTGAAAAAAACATTGTCAGAAATAACAGCAGTGAAATCATTCGCTTATTGGCTATTCCTTTTACAGTACCCGTTATTCTTTTAAAATAATTCATTTTTTAATTACCTCCAATTTGTTACTAACTTCCTTCTGGACAACTTTAAATTTGGATTAGTATTACTTTTGTGATGTATTCTGTTAACAAAAAGATCGCATAAGTATGTGTTAATATGCTTCTCCCCCCCAGCCGAACCAGTTCCTTTGCCTACATATCTTTTTATTTG
>NZ_JBBOOV010000005.1:0-1465 GCF_038003285.1 Lysinibacillus sp. FSL L8-0312
GGTGCTGCACCCCAAAAGTTAGAGTAAAAAACTTTTGGGGTGTTTTTTTATGGCAAAATATAGCGATGAATTTAAGTTAAAGGTTGTGAAAGAGTATTTAACAGGAAAAATAGGTCTTAAACGATTAGCTAAAAAATATTCCATTCCATCTAATACAGCAATTAGAACATGGGTAGCTGCCTACAAAGCATATGGGAATAATGGTATTAAACGAAAAAGAAGTAAGGAAGTCTATTCTGTTCAATTTAAAGTAGATGTATTACACTTTATGAAACAAACAGGTGCTTCCTATCAAGAGACAGCGATTCAATTTAAGATGAACAATCCACGTTTAATCGCTAAATGGAACCAAAAATTTCTGGAAGAAGGGATAGAGGGCCTGCAAGAAAAAGCAAAGGGGCGCCCATCTATGTCGAAAAAATCAAAACCAACTAAACAAGAAAAAGAAATGTCACGTGAGGAGCAGTTAGAACGTGAAAATGAACTGCTTCGTCTAGAGGTGGCATACTTAAAAAAGTTGAAGGCTTTTCGAGAGAACCCGGAAGCATTCCTCGGAAAGCACAAGCAGTCATTGCCTTTGAACTCAAAGAAGAAGGATTCCGATTAAAAGACATTTTAATGCGTGTAGATATTCCAGAAGCTACGTATCATTATCACATCAAGCAACTGCATCAGGAAGATCCAGATAAGGGATGGCAAACGTTGATTTTAGAGACGTTTAAGAAACATGAAGGACGATATGGCTATCGTCGTATACATACGGAGTTAAAAGCGCAAGGCTACATCATTAATCACAAAAAAGTACAGCGCATTATGCAGGAATTAGATTTGAAATGTGAGAAATTCGTCCGCAAGTCGCGCTATAAATCGTATAAAGGTACGGTTGGAAAAGTGGCGAAAAATCGTTTAAATCGCCGTTTCTATACGCATTACGCCGTACAAAAAGTGGTGACAGACGTAACTGAATTCAAATGTACAGATGATGAAAAACTATATCTGAGCCCAATTATGGACTTATATAACGGAGAGGTTATTGGGTTCAGTATGTCTAAACGGCCTACAATGGATTTTGTGCTGGACTCATTGAAACAAGCCCTTCCAGTCATTCGAGAACGTGCAGAATATCGAACAACAATCCATTCAGATCAAGGCTGGCACTATCAACATAATAAATGGGTGAAAACATTAAAGCAGAACAAGATTTTCCAAAGCATGTCTCGCAAAGCAACGTGTGCAGACAATGCAGCAATGGAAAACTTCTTTGGCTTACTCAAACAAGAAATGTATCACGGGGAAGAATTAGTCTCATATGACGTGTTAAAAAAGAAAATTGAAAAATATATCCACTACTATAACAACGAACGTATTAAACAAAAATTGGCCGGCATGAGTCCGGTAAAATACCGAACTCATGCCAGCCAATTAGCTGCATAAATAAAAACTCTAACTTTAAGGGGTCACTACC